>NZ_JBHDJG010000013.1:0-736 GCF_043195395.1 Paenibacillus ilasis | reverse complement strand
CTAGTAATCGCGGATCAGCATGCCGCGGTGAATACGTTCCCGGGTCTTGTACACACCGCCCGTCACACCACGAGAGTTTACAACACCCGAAGTCGGTGGGGTAACCCTTACGGGAGCCAGCCGCCGAAGGTGGGGTAGATGATTGGGGTGAAGTCGTAACAAGGTAGCCGTATCGGAAGGTGCGGCTGGATCACCTCCTTTCTATGGAGAATCGTCTTCTGCAACGAAGACATTCAAATATGACTTCAATGAAGTCACCCTTAAAATCAGGTTTAGACCTGTTACTCACTCGTTGGTCAGTTTTGAGAGTTCAACTTACTCTCATTTGATCCTTGAAAACTAGATAACGAAACGAATTTGCGCAATTAGAAATATCCTTTTAGCTGAACTTGTGTCAAAACAAGTTTAATAAAACGGTAGCAGCGGAAGATTCGTGACAGTCGATCCTTTGGAAGTTTCGTTTCCACCTATTAACTCGTTTAGTAGATCAGGAAACAAACGGACAAACAGAGCGAATGGCGCGAAACTGAAGCAATTGGTTAAGCTACTAAGAGCACACGGAGGATGCCTAGGCGCTAGGAGCCGAAGAAGGACGTGGCGAACAACGAAACTGCCTCGGGGAGCTGTAAGCAAGCTTCGATCCGGGGATGTCCGAATGGGGAAACCCAGCTAGTGTAATAGCTAGTTACCCGTATCTGAATACATAGGATGCGAGGAGGCATACCCAGGGAACTGA
>NZ_JBHDJG010000010.1:0-1541 GCF_043195395.1 Paenibacillus ilasis | reverse complement strand
TCGCCCTATTCAGACTCGCTTTCGCTGCGGCTACGGCTTCTCGCCTTAACCTTGCATGGGAACGTAACTCGCCGGTTCATTCTACAAAAGGCACGCCATCACCCATAGATCGGGCTCTGACTTCTTGTAAGCACACGGTTTCAGGATCTATTTCACTCCCCTTCCGGGGTGCTTTTCACCTTTCCCTCACGGTACTGTTTCACTATCGGTCGCTAGGGAGTATTTAGCCTTAGCAGATGGTCCTGCTGGATTCATACGGGGTTTCACGTGCCCCGCACTACTCGGGATCCGTCTCGGAGGGAATATACTTTCGGCTACAGGGCTTTTACCTCTTATAGCGGGCCTTTCCAGACCTCTTCGCCTAATATGTTCCTTTGTAACTCCATGTGAGACGTCCCACAACCCCAGAGAGCAAGCTCTCTGGTTTAGGCTGTTCCGTGTTCGCTCGCCGCTACTGACGGAATCACTCTTGTTTTCTCTTCCTCCAGGTACTTAGATGTTTCAGTTCCCTGGGTATGCCTCCTCGCATCCTATGTATTCAGATACGGGTAACTAGCTATTACACTAGCTGGGTTTCCCCATTCGGACATCCCCGGATCGAAGCTTGCTTACAGCTCCCCGAGGCAGTATCGTTGTTCGCCACGTCCTTCTTCGGCTCCTAGCGCCTAGGCATCCTCCGTGTGCTCTTAGTAGCTTAACCAATCGCTTCGGTTATGTGGATCAAGGATCCCAAAACCTTCGCTGCTACTTTTATTTAAACTTGTTTTGACACAAGTTCAGCTAAAAGGATATTTCTAATTGCGCAAATTCGTTTCGTTATCTAGTTTTCAAGGATCAACCCCAGTCTTTCGACCGGAAGATTATCATATCACATGATATCTTGCAGTTCAACCTGCAATTTATGGAAGCGATATGAAGTTTATGGTGGAGCCAAGGGGGATCGAACCCCTGACCTCCTGCGTGCAAGGCAGGCGCTCTCCCAGCTGAGCTATAGCCCCATAATTCACCCCAAAAGTGAAATATGGCTTCGAGGTTTATTCCGATTACTCACCGGATGCCTCGCCACTTACCTTATGAAGTTAGTATTTATATGGTGGGCCCTAGTGGACTCGAACCACCGACCTCACCCTTATCAGGGGTGCGCTCTAACCAGCTGAGCTAAGGGCCCATATAAAATACGCTTGGCGACGTCCTACTCTCCCGGGACCCTTCGGTCCAAGTACCATCGGCGCTGGAAGGCTTAACGGTCGTGTTCGGTATGGGTACGCGTGGAACCCTTCCGCTATCGCCACCAAACGTATTCATGGTGAAAGAATTGATCTTTCAAAACTGACCAACGAGTGAGTTGGTTGACTTCAATGAAGTCTGTACGATGACTTGCGCCACCGTTATTTGAATGTCTTCGTTGCAGAAGACGATTCTCCATAGAAAGGAGGTGATCCAGCCGCACCTTCCGATACGGCTACCTTGTTACGACTTCACCCCAATCATCTACCCCACCTTCGGCGGCTGGCTCCCGTAAGGGTTACCCCACCGACTTC